>NZ_RAHX01000002.1 GCF_003605475.1 Aurantiacibacter aquimixticola
GATCTCGCCCGATCGAACGACTGCGCGCGGCGTCATCGAGGAGCTGGTGCCCCAGCTTCCGCCAGGTTGGCAGGCCACGGCCCTTTCGGCGGTGCTGATCCTCTACAAGGAAAAGAACGACAAATACCCGCAGGCAAACGTGCTGGCGCGATCCTAGGGACCGGCCAGGCACGGCCGCCCGTGTTTAGCAATCGGGCAGGTCATCGAGATTGTTGCGGGTCGTGTCATCGCGATCGGTCCGGAGATATTTTCCGTTCGATCCCTGGACGACCCTGATCTGCGTAACCTTCCCGTCGCTCCAAGACACGTGATAGCTGTGCGAGCCGCCCTCGATATCGCTGATCGCATCGGCCTTGAGCCGCGGCGACCAGCTTTCGCCGGCATTGCACAAGGCCGTGATGTCGCCATCGCGGTCCTTTCTCGACTTGTTCACATAGCGCGTCGCCATCGTCTTATCCTTTCCTGGCTTACTTCTCGCGAACCGTGGTGTTCGGACTCGCCTTTCCATGCTTGGTGGTGACGTAGCGCCCGCTGATCGCGCTACGATACCGAGAGCCCGAGCTTCCGCTCTTGCCCGATGCCTCGCGAACCGTTGTTCGCGGACTTGCCTTCCCATGTTTCGATGTCACGAAGCGCCCAGAGATCGCGCTTCGGTAGTTTCCGCCTTTCTTGCCCGCCATTTCTAATCTCCAATCCCGCCTGTCCCAGGTTCGGAACAGCGATACAGAAAGTATGGTTAGCGCGAGTTCGCTTGTCAAGTAGGAAAACTATTGCCATACCGAACCGACGCAATCGGGAGCGAATATGTCATCGGTATTAGGGCGAAAGGTCCGCGATCTTCGCCAAAAAAAGGGCATGACCCTGGAACAGCTCGCCACGGCGACGGGCAGCAGCAAGAGCTACATGTGGGAGATCGAGAACAAGCCGGTCGCCCGCCCCTCCGCGGAAAAATTGGGGCGGATCGCTAGCGTGCTGGGCGTGACGAGCGAATATCTGGTAGACGAGGAGCGCACCGAGCCGCCGGTCGCGGACGACTTCGACCGGGCGTTCTATCGCAAGTATCAGGGCGCGTCCGACCCGGTGAAACAAAAACTCAAGCGCATTCTGGACGTGCTGGACGACGAATGATCTTGGAGCCCACCCGACCGAAGGCGTGGGCCAACTTCCTAGGGCGTCTGTGGGGCGCGCGCTTCCCCGTGGACGTGCGCCAGATCGCGCTCGAATATTCGAGCCGCTACCCCGATCGCATCAAGAAGATTCAGGAGTTCGCCGACTTCGAGGGCGCGCTGTTCCCGCTTCCCAAGAGCGGCCAATGGGCGATCCTCTATAATCCCGACGCGCCACCGGGGCGGATCAATTTCACGATCGGGCACGAGCTGGGCCATTATCTCGTTCACCGCGCCGCCGAGCCGCAGGGCTTCCAATGCGGCGAGAAGCAGGTGCTTGGCTACGATCGGGACGCCGACAGGCGACGGATCGAGCAGGAGGCCGACGAGTTCGCGTCCTATTTGCTCATGCCGATGGACGATTTTCGCGGTCAGGTAAGGGCGGGCGGAGATGACCTTGGATCTCCTGGGCCATTGCGCCGATCGCTACGATGTGTCGCGGACCGCGGCGGCGATCAAGTGGATCGATTGCACCTCGGAATGCGCGGTCCTGGTCGTCGCGACGAACGGACACGTGCTTTGGTGCTGGCGAAGCCGCAGCGCCAAGAAGCGGCGCATCTTTCTCCAATCCGGAATGGAGCTTCCTGCGTCATCATGGAGCGCCAGACCGGGACTAATCGTATCGGAAAGGCGTGGCCTTGAGCTGCCCGGCGACGTATGGCCGACCGGAACGCCCACGCGGGAAATGACGATCTTCGCCGATCGTTACGAGATGACGATGTCCCTGCTTGTCATCGAGGACGATCAGTGGGGTTACGACTGCGAGGATGAGCCGGTGGAAGATACCTTCGATAGGTTCATGGCCCGCCAATAGGGTTGTTTGCGCGTCCCTGCCGGGAACGCGCTCTGTCCTGCGACTTGTATCGCTCCTAGAGGGCGCGGCGTTTTCATAGCTGATTCGCAGGCTCTCCCGCCCCTCTCCATCGCCGCGCGCCCGCTGTCGCGCTCAATCCGCGCGCAGGGCGTCCGGCGGCTTCGTGCCGTAAAAGGGGTGCTGTCCTCTTTTGCCGCTGGAGCGGCGGCTTGACGCTTCCCCGCGCCGTTTCCGTGTGTGGGGAACACCAGACGCTCCACCCTCTCGTTCTCGAAGCCAAATAGCTGCCCCGTGTAGCGGGCTTCGCCCGCTAATCCGCGCGAAAAGGCCATTGGGCATCCCCCTACCCCGCCCATCCTTGCTGGAGGATAGGTTCGTGGGGGCGAAGGCTGCGAAATCGCCGCAACGAACAATGAGGGGCATCGCGACCGAAAGTGGGCCGAGAGCAGTCGGTCCGCTATGTGATCAAGTCCCATGGAAAGCGGACCTTGGTTTGAATTCCAGCATTCACACAGGGATCATGTCATTTTGCAGCCGCCGCTGTCCAGATGGGCCATGCCGGTTTGCTTTGCAATTCCGCATCGAGGAGTCCTGCATACTGCCATATCCGAAGCAGATCGAGCGCCTCGCCCGTGGCACCGGTCTTGTCGACTAGGGCGGTGTAATCGACGGGCACGAACCAGACGACGAACAGGTAGTCATCCCGCCTCGCCGCAGCAACAAGGTCGGTCAGGAACTGTCTCTGCCTGGAAGCATCTCCTTGTAGTCGGATGCCGATGGTGGGGAGGTCCACGTCGCGGGTAATGTAGCCGGTCTCGGCAATTGCTATGGGCGTATCGGTATAGTCCCTGAGCCAGTCGAGCGGCTCTTGCCACTGGGCTGGTGGATCGGGAAGCGCCGGCGCGCCCATCGCTTCACCTATCGGGGAGGCATAGGGATAGAAGCTGATACCGAGAAAATCGCTTTGCTCGACGAGTGGACGAACGGTCGTTCCAATAGGTCCCATCAAGGTTTGCAACACCATTTCCGGCCCGACTGAAAGATCAGGATGGCTCTGGTCTAGTTCCTGATAGACCGTGGTATAGAGCCGTTCGAACGCAGGCCATTTTGCAGGCGCCTGTAGTGCGAGTTCGCTGATTTCGATGCCAACAACAAGATATCTCGGCTCAAACACCTCAAGCACTCGCCGGTTATACTCCAGATAGGCCCCAACCAGCTGCGGATTGTCAAAGGCTGCACCCTTCAGCGCAGCAGGCAGCGGACCCGGCTCGCCCTCTGTCGCACCACATTGCGGTGCGACATTGATCCGGTTCTGCGCCGTGGGTGTGGTTGAAACATAGGTGAAGTGTGCAGGCGGTATTCGCGCCTTGATGGCCGCGAACTCATCTGCCAGCCACTCAGGCAGTTTTTCGCCCTCAAGCATCTCGGCCCACGGTACGCAGCCAATCAGATCAAGGTGAACCGCTGTGAAATCGGCATGAGCATCAGTGAGATCGTGGACCCGTTGCAGGCTCCCCGCAGTCCGATCGAAAGGGAACGGCACAAACCCGAAGGCGGTATTTGAAGTGGAGGATGGTTGGGTCGGCGGCGTAAAGACGGGCGGCGGTGCGGGCGAAGTCTGAGTATCATCGCCGCCACATCCTGCGAGAACTAGCGCCGCAGCTGTCGTAAAAGCGATAAGCCTATCAATCATAGCACTGCCTCTTCCGTGGATGGAGAATGCACGACGATTCTTTCTTGCCACCGGTCTGGCGTTTCGATGCTGAACAATTCTAGAATACTCGAGCAACAAGAAGCGCTTGCAGACAGGAATTGGGCCGGAAGCGGATCGTCTGGTTTTGGGTAGTTCCGTTCGGATAACCGCCGTTTGGTT
This sequence comes from Aurantiacibacter aquimixticola, assembly GCF_003605475.1. Lineage (NCBI taxonomy): Bacteria > Pseudomonadati > Pseudomonadota > Alphaproteobacteria > Sphingomonadales > Erythrobacteraceae > Aurantiacibacter > Aurantiacibacter aquimixticola. The sequence continues at coordinate 3,854 of NZ_RAHX01000002.1, forward strand.
CTGCGTTAAGACCCCATCCGAAATGCATTTGCTGATATCGACCTACTCGTGTTTGCGCTTGTAATTTACGTCTTCGAAGTGACACTCACTTTCGAATCTCGATCTTCCCCGCCAATTCCGTTTCGCACCATTTTCTAAACGATGTTGGCGAAGCGCGAAGCTCTTCAGGCGACCGCTCGATCAAATGGTCCAGGCCGTCATTCTTCGCGGTGAGCATGCTTGTCATCGCAGTCGCCATACCTTCAGATGCACCATTTGACAGCATCATTGACCTCACTTCGTCCATTGCGGTTTGCTGGAAGACAATCTCCCGACCTAGACAATCGCTTATTGTGCTCGCGATCTCATTGAAGGACAGGTCAACCGGACCAAGCATAGGAACCTCGATAAAGCCCTTCCAATCGCGGTCGCGCAGCAATTGCGCGCTTTTTGTGGCCACATCGACAGGCGCCACGTGTCTTAGCTCCAGATCGGGCGGAGCCGGCGCATAAAAGGTGTTTTGATGTGCGATTGCTTGGACTTGCCGCGCGACATTCGACATTAACGAGACACAAGCCAAAGCTGCGTAGTTAACCCCTGTTGCCGCCAGCATGCCGTCCATTCGAATTGACGCTGAGGCATGTCCCGCGTCACCTGACCAATTGCGGCCTACGGCACTAATGCTGACAACATGCGTCACGTTAGAGTTCTCAAGCGCTCTTGCGACCGGACGTGCGAAATCGACATAAACGGCTTCCGCGCTATGTGCCGTAATGTCTGATGGCACGAGCCAAAACAGGCTATCCGCGCCAATGAGTGCTTTTTCGACAACTGATAGATCGCTGTGGCTGCCTTCGACGACCTCTGCTTTCTGACGAATACCTGCCGACAGTTTTGACGGATCGCGAGCGATCAGGCGGACCGGCTCCGGCCCATCGATCAAATCGGACACGACCCTGCTGGCGATATCGCCCGTTGGCGCGGTAATAACGATCATCCACTTTTCCTTTCACGCGTTTCTTGCGCGGGTGTTGCGGTAGACGTCCGGAGCCGCGAGATGTCTTCGGCGGGCGGGCGTCCATAAAGCTTGCGATAATCGCGGCTGAGCTGCGCCGGGCTGTCATAGCCCACGGCAAAGCCAGCCTCCGCTGCGCCACACCGTTCCGTGAGCATCAGTCGGCGGACTTCCTGCAACCGAAGCCTAGTACGGAATTGCAGCGGGCTGAGGCCGGTAGCGTCTTTGAAGTCGCGATAAAGCGAGGACTGGCTCCGTCCGGCCACTCGCAGGAGCTGCTCTACATCAAACCGCTGCGAGTAGGTCTTGCGCAAATGAGCGATTGCGCGTTCGATCGGGGCCGCACGGTTATCGACATAGGCGAACTTTCGAAGTTGCGCGCCAAAGGGGCCGGAAAATAGGCGGTACAGAAGTTCCCGCTCGTAAATAGGCGCTAGAACCGGCGCGTCAGCTGGATGGTCCAGGAGCCCGACAAACCTGGCCACTGCATCCAGCAAATCGGACGGCGTATCAGCAATTCCAATCGCCGTGATGGGTTCGGCAGGCGGCATTCCGTCACGCATTTCGATCAAAATACTTTTGTCGAAGAGGAGCTGGACGCAGACGTACGGTTCGTCTTCGCTCGCATCGATGATCATGCCGATTACCGGCACGTCGAAGCCGGCAATCAGGTACTGCCCAGCCCCGTAGGCAATATCTCCAATTCCCGATCGCACGGCCTTCGATCCCTGAACTATCGCGCAGAACGAGGGCTCGTAAAATGCTGGCACAGGTTCACTTGGCGAAAGCGCCTGGTGAAGGATCAAACGAGGGACGCCCGTAGCAACTGTCGCGGTGCCATCGACATGGCGACGCGCCAAAGAGACAATATCGGCGACATTCCTTTCCATACAATCAGGCATGCTAGTCGTGTTCGTAACCTATCAATCGAAATCGGTCGACGCGGTCAGTTTAGACCATTTCGCGAGTTCCAGTTGGCGGTTTGCAAAATCTGTTCCGATGATTTCGAGGGCATCCGATCCGGCTGCGAAGCGCATGGGCGGATTGTCCTCTCGTGTCAGGGCGACCAGCGCATCGCCGAGCTTTGAAGGGTCACCTGGCTGGTTGTGGCTGATCTCGTCGAAGGTATTTTTGTGAACGGCATTGCCTTCGGCATAAGCGGGTACGTCGATATCCCCGTAACGGACCGAATGCGCATCGAGAAAATCAGTCCGGAAAAAGCCGGGCTCGACGATTGTGACTTTGATCCCGAACGGCTCGACTTCGGCGGCCAAGCCTTCGGACAGGCCTTCGACGGTGAACTTGCTCGCGCAATAGATCGCGGAGCCTGCATATCCCCGCGCACCGCCGATGGATGAGATATTGAAGATGTGGCCCGATTTCTGCTCACGCATGATCGGCAGGACTGCGCGGGTGACATCCATCAAGCCGAAGACATTGACGGCAAACTGACGCTGGATCGCGTAGCGGCTCACCGTCTCGAAACGGCCCATTTGCCCGTATCCGGCATTGTTGACCAATATATCGATACGCCCAAAATGCTTGAAGGCGTGAGCAACGCTTGTTTCGACTTCGACGCCATCGGTCACATCCATGGAAAGCACCATAACGTCATCTTCTGCTCCACCGATCAGATCCGCAACGCCGTCCGTATCTCGTGCTGTTGCCACAACGCGGTGGCCTGCTCTCAAGGCTGCGCGCGCCATGTCAAGGCCAAGTCCGCGCGATGCGCCGGTGATGAACCATACTCTACTCGCCAATTTGCTTCTCCAGCTTGAGACTTGGAGAGATAGGCGCGATTGGTCATCAGCGTTAGAACAATCCGGTCAACGTCTTGCACGATATTCCCAAAGCGGAGATCAGTGTCAGACCGCTAGCCCGGCTTGACCACCGCGAGAACGGCGATGCAGAGCACGCTGCCGGTTGTCAGGAGGGTCAAAGCTGTAGAGGGCCTAGCGGTCGCCGGAGACGCGCTTACATCCAACCTGCGCAATCTTCCGGCGAGAACGCCGTGCAGGCCTGAAAGCAGGATCACGAGCAATAGTTTGGCCTGAAGCCATCCGCTCGTAAACCATCCACCCGAAACGGCGATCCAGATGCCAAACCCCCAAGCAGCAATCATAGCGGGTGCGGTGACCCGGCCATCCCACCACCGGACCACGGCTCGCAGAGAATTGGCCTGCTCCGTATCGTCTGCTCGGCGCGCTCCCAAAGCCGCGCCCGCAAGCAGGAGTGCAAGCGTGCCACCGACGAACAGCAAGACCGAAGCGACATGCGCGGCCTTCAGCCAGAGATACATCATGCTGCGGCCTTCGCCTTCTTCGCGAGCCAGCGTTCGTTGAAGAAGCCACCGAACGGGATCATCGCGCCGATGAACAGCCGCACAGCTGCCCACCCACCAATCATGCGGGCCGCCAAGGCTTCTATCAGTAAGTAGACAAACAACAGGAAGGCGAGGCCATGGACAGGCCCCATGACCTGCACCACGATCGGCATGTCGGCAAAGTGCTTGAGCGTCGATCCGACCAGTACGAGCGTGATGAGCGTGAAACCTTCAAGCGCGACCGCGAACCGAAGCCTGCCCCATCCTTCATTGGTGATCGGATGAGTTTTCACATTGCCCATCACTGGGAACGCGATTCCGCAATCCGCTGCGCGATGTCCATCGTGCTGCTGTCCATCTCACCCGTCATCTGCTTGACCATTGCGAGAATTTCCGGCTCGGCCGATGCGGGCGTGCCTCCCTTGAAGGGCGGATCGGGGTCGTACTCCATCGCCAGCGTCGTGGCCTTTGCCACCGCTTCGCCGCGCAATTCAGCGAGCAGAGTGAGACCGAAATCAATGCCAGCTGTTACGCCGCCGCCGGTCATCCGGTTGCGGTCGATCACAACGCGCTCCTCGCCGACCTCGACGCCCATGGCAGCCAAAGCGCCCCGCGCGGCCCAGTGCGTGCCCGCACGATAACCGTCGAGCAGACCGGCAGCCGCCAGCAGCAGAGATCCGCTGCAAACCGAGGTGATGTATTTCGCGTCTTTACCAGCTTCGGCGAGGAAGCCGATCACCTCCTCATCTTCCAGCCAGTCGGACGTTCCAAATCCGCCCGGTGCGAACAGGACGTCCAGGTCGCGCGGATAATCATCGAAGGTGTGGGTCGGCATGATGGTGATGCCGCTATCGGTGAGAACCGGCTCTCGGTCTTTCCACACCAGATAGGTCTCGCCATGCATTCCGAGCGCCGACTGCGGACCAGCCATATCGAGCAAAGTCATCATGGGATGGATCAGCATCGCAATGCGGAGCGGCGGCATTTGGCCTCCGCCAAGAGCAATCTCGGATACGGCAGACATGGTGTTTTCTCCTTTTTCGATAGCTGTGTCCTATCGCATGCCTATCAACTCTGCCGTGGCATTCTGGACATATTCCGGTAGAATTTTGCCAAAGTGATCCGACGCGCGGTCAGAGCCTTGCAAAGCCAGTGCAGGGCGAGTGTCGCGGCAGTTCGGAAAAGTCTGGAAGCTCGTTATGCGTATCGTCGCAGTATTGGTTCCCCACGGCGTCGTGCCGTTCGATCTCGGCATACCGTGCGACATCTTCGAGCATGCGCGGCTCGCCGACGGTTCGAAGCCGTATGAGGTTCGCGTATGCGGGCAGGCGCGTCGCGTGCGCTCGAGGCCGTTCGATATCGTTGTTGAGCGCACTTTGGATGGTCTGGAAGAGACCGATACGATCATCGTGCTTGGCACGGACGAGCCGTGGCAGCCAATCCCCGCATCCATCCGCGGCGCGTTGCAGGATGCAGCCGAAAAGGGAACGCGTATCGCCTCGATCTGCACCGGTGCGTTCGTTCTGGCAGGGGCGGGGTTGCTCGACGGTCGACGCGCGACCACCCATTGGCGTGCGGCAGATATACTCGCTGCCAGCTATCCCGAAGTCGAGGTTCATCCGAATGTTCTTTATGTCGACGAAGGCGAGATCGTCACATCGGCGGGTGCGTCGGCGGGGATCGACATGTGCCTGCATCTTGTTGCGCGCGATTTCGGCCATTCGGTCGCTGCCAACTCCTCGCGCGCTGCCGTTGCCCCCTTCGGCCGAGCAGGCGGGCAGAAGCAATTCATTTTGCACGATTTAGCCGCAGAGAGGATTGCTGGCGGCCATATCGCTGAGGCTATGAGCTGGGCAGAAGAGCGCCTCGATACGCCGATCACGGTTGCGCAGATGGCTGCCAAGGCCGGGATGAGTTCGCGCACATTTGCGCGCCGTTTTGCAGAGGATGCGTGTACTACGCCCGGACAATGGCTTATCGATGCCCGGACCCGGCGCGCGCGCCTATTGCTGGAGACGACCGATATACCGGTCGGGGAAGTCGCCGCGCAAAGCGGTTTTGCCGAGGCGTCGGGTCTGCGCGATCGCTTTCGCCGCGTGCTTGGGGTAAGCCCGAAGGCATACCGAGCAAGTTTTGGCTGCCGTCAGACTTAGTCTGAAACCATAGGAGGTTGTTAGCTTTATCAGGTGTCACAATAGACTCTGAGTGCTTTCCCTATCCGCCGGAACAACCTATACGGCAATGCTTGAAGGCCCTATGCGAGTAAGCGTGCCGCGCCCTCTGACGCCCTTCTTGGCGATAGCCTACCTCTTCGCAGTCTTTTCTGCGGTGCTGCAATGGTCGGTCCCCTATGGATGGATGCTTTCCAGCAATGATCGCGGTTATGTCACGCTCGTCCCGTGTCCGAGTTCCTATGGCGCTCTGACCCTCGGCGGCGCGAGCAGCGAGGCGACGGATCACGAAGATTATGCTTCGCACGATCCATCGGCGAATGGCGGAATGGATCACTCCGATCATCATGACGGATCTGGAGATGGTCAGTCGGGTTGCGATTTCGCTTCACTGAACGCGCCATTCCTCTCGCCCGCAGCAGCCGAATTATCGGCTCCTCCGATTTCTGGCAGCGCCGATGTTGCCGCGCAATTTGAAGCGTTCCCCGGGCGCGGTCTCGCGGCACCTCCTCCGCCTGCTACCGGACCCCCAATCCTGATTGTTTGACCTTTGTTGATGCGGGCCATTCGGCGCTGCAAGCACTCCCGCATCCCTCGATAATCGGCATGATTGTTCCGCTCTCCTGCAAGGGCTGAGCGGGCCGTGCGATCAGGACCATATTCCATGTTTTTCAATCGTTTCGGGCGAGCGCTGTTCGTCCCCGCACTTGTGTTTAACCCTGCATCCGTTCTCCACGCACAGGAAGCGGAGAGCACTGAATCGAGCGTGTCTGCGGAAGACCGCCGCACCATACTTGTCACGGGCGAGCGGGAAAGATCAGATGCCGCGATCAGCGCCAACAAGGATGGCGGGCCGATCCTGACCACGCCGCAAGCCATATCGGTTGTCGATGATGCCTTTATCGATGATCTCAATCTGCGCACAATCTCCGAGGCGCTAAACTACAGTTCCGGGGTGCGCTCGCAGAGCTTTGGCAGCGATACGCGGCTTGAGTATTACCAATTGCGCGGCTTTCGCAGCGACAATCTCGTCAAAGACGGTCTGGTGCTCACCAATTCAGGCGTGTTCCTGTCATGGACGACACCCGCCGAAGGGATCGAGCGGATCGAAGTGCTCAAGGGGCCCTCCTCGGTGCTCTACGGAGGCGGCAGCGTCGGCGGGATCGTCAATATCGTTTCGAAGCTTCCCGATGGGCGGAGCGTTGCCGCGGTCGAGGTCGGTGCCGACGAGTTCGGAAGTGTCTATAGTTCGGCCGATCTCGGAGCCTCGATCTCCGACACACTGGCCGTGCGCGCCAACGCTTTGGTTCGGCGCGGCGATACGCAGGTTGAACTGGCCGAAGACAACAGAACCTACGGCGCGCTTGCAGTGGGGTGGACCCCTACGCCTGACGCTTCACTGGTACTGCGCGGAAGTTACACGCGTGATCGCTCGCAGCGCCCAACGGGCTTTCTGCCGTTTGAGGGTTTCGTCACGCCACTGCCGGATGGACGCCGCATTCCCATCGACCTGTTCGTGTCCGATCCCGAAGCTGATCGCTATGACCGCGACCAGTACGAAATCGGGTATACGTTTGATGTCGCGCTTTCGGACAATCTGGGGTTTGTGTCGAACGCGCGCTATGCGGAGATCGATCTGGTCTATGCAGGTCTGTTCGGGCAGTTTTTCGGTAACCCGGTCATCGAAAGCGACCGCGTATTGATCAACCGCGGTAATTCGCGGCTTGATGCGTTTCTCGACAATTTAACCATCGATAATCGGCTCGATGCGAAATTTTCGACCGGCAGCATCTCCCACTCGCTGCTCGGCGGTATCGATTATGCTTGGTCGCAGAACCGCAATGCGCAAGCGGTCGGCAGCGCACCGGCGCTCGATGTGTTTGATCCTCAATACTGGATCGCATTGCCTCTGCTACGGGCCTTTCCGCCGGTCGATCAAAAGCTCGATCAAACAGGCTTGTATTTGCAGGACAGAATCGAGGCCGCGGGGTTCACCGGCCTGCTTTCGATCCGGCACGACTGGATCGGATCGACAACCGTCCAGGGCGGGAATGCACCGAACCGCCAAGAGAACGAGCGAACCACCTATCGCGCTGGGCTTAGCTACCTGACGCCCTTGGGGCTGGCTCCATTCGTCAGCTACGCAACATCGTTCACACCAGTATTCGGTTTCGATGAGGCGCTCGGGGAATCGTTTCGGCCCGAGACCGGCGAGGCGTTCGAAGCGGGCCTGAAATACGAGGCGCGAGGACTGCCGCTGTTTCTGACCGCCTCACTGTTTTCGATTGAGCGTGACGGCGTTCTCATCTCCGACCCCGCTCCCGGTTTTCCGCGTAATCAGTCCCAGAGCGGTCTGGTTCGTTCGCGCGGCGGTGAATTCGAACTTCAGGCGCGGCCGATTGAGGGCCTCAACATGACCGCCACGATCACAGCCTTCGATATCGAAAACAGAGAGGGCGATCCGGCTCTCATCGGCCTCGCACCCCCTGCGACACCTGAATTCATCGCGTCCGCATTCGTCGATTACACGCTGCCCGACGGAACTATATTACCAGGTCTCGGGCTCGGTATCGGTCTGCGTCATACTGGCAGGAGTTTTGCAGATCCTGCCAACACTCTGGTGGTGCCCGAAGTGACCGTGTTCGACGCGCTCATCCGCTATGATTTCAGTGGGCTTCGTTTCGCGGCCAGTATCTCGAACCTGTTCGACAAGGAATATGTCGCAGCATGCCCCGCGCCGGGGACATGCTATGCCGCCAATGTGCGGCGCGTCACCATCAGTCTCAGCTATCGTTTTGGAGAAGTGCAATGACCCTCGACCGTCGCCAGATTCTGGCCCTTGCAGCGCTTGCGGGGGGCGCTGGTGCGTTTGAGACCGCCAGCGCAGAAGCCCACGATGCACAGGGCCGGATGCCGCCATTACCGGAGGATGCCCCGAAGATCGCGATGCTGGTCCATCCGCGCATGATTGCGCTCGACCTCATCAATCCCATGACGGTGTTCAATATCCTTCGTTCGAACATTATGCTGGTTGGCAAGACAATGGAACCTGCCGCGACCGATGTGCGCATCCCCATCGGCGCTACGCATACGTTCGATCAGGTTCCGCGCGAGGTCGACGTGCTGTTCGTGCCCGGCGGTATCATGGGCACCATCGCGGCGATGGATGATCCGGAAACGCTCACTTTCCTGTCCGATTGCGGCAGGCGCGCCAAGTGGGTGACGAGCGTGTGCACGGGCAGCCTGCTGCTCGGCGCAGCCGGACTACTGCAGGGATACCGGGCAGCCTCTCACTGGACCGTCAGCGATCTCTTGCCGAAACTGGGCGCGACGAAAGTCGATGAGCGCGTGGTGATCGACCGCAACCGCATGACCGGCGGAGGCGCGACAGCCGGGCTGGATTTCGGTCTGACCCTCGCGGCGAAGCTGGTCGACGAAGAGGCCGCCCGCCGTATCCAGCTCATCCTGGAATATGCGCCGGAGCCACCCTTCGCCAATGGCACGCCGGCCCAAGCTGGTCCGGAGCGGGTAGCCACGATGCGCGCCGGGCGGCCATGGATGGATGCGCAGGCGTTGAAAGCCGTCGAAGCGGCAGCCGAGCGACTTGGGCTTCCTGCCTGAAACAAAAGACCATCCTTGCTATTCAGCGGTTTAACGCCGTGCAGAAACCAGGAATGCCATATCCCAGACGATTGTTCCGCCGACGGCTCGCCGCTCGTGTTCGATCTGTTCGGCAAGGCGGTCCGGATCGACGGCATCGCGATCTACGATGCCTTGTTCCGCCATGCGCGGTAGCATCAGCCGGGCCAGCTGCGGGATGAAACTGGGATCGTTTTCCTGCAGGAGTATCGCCTCGCTCGTTATCTGTTCCGGCGCAAGCCCGCATTCCCGCAGGATACCTTCCAGACGCAGGCCGAGCCGGTCATCTCCGCCCTCCGCCACTATCGTATCCCAAACCCAATTGTGGATTAGGCGATGGACGGGAAGGTCGCTCAGTCCGCGAGGCAGCCCGGCCCTTGCATGCTCCTGAAACCCGAGCACGCCGCCTCCCCTTGTCATCTCGCGCAAGCGAGACAGCACGTCTTTTACGTTCGGCAAATACATCAGCACACGGCGACCAACGACCGCATCGAAGGTGCCGAGTTCGGACAACGCGGTGGACAGGTCGGCAAGGCGGTACTCGATGTTCGCTACCGATCTATCCACCGCCTTGCTTCGCGCCATTGCCAGCGCCGTCTCGCTTCGATCAATCGCAATGATTTCGCCATCAAGTCCCGTGAGTGCGGCGACAAACCGGCTCAGCTCGCCATCTCCGCAGCCGACATCGAGCACTCTCATACCCGGCCCGATACCGACACTTCCGAAAAACCTCTCGCTCGGCGCATTGGCAGGATTGGCAACAGCGTTCGCATTCGAATGAGACATTGTTACGTAATAGATCTGTCGCGGATAAGCACAAGATAGCTGATGACCACGAACATTCGATGCTCGGCATCTGCGCTCAGAAATCTGCCGAAATCGACGCTTTTACAGTGCGCGGACCGCCTTGTAGCAGGGCGGCGGAGAATACATCGAAGGCCGATGCCCAATAGCGTTCGTCGGCGATATTATCGACCGTCACGCGCAGCGTAACCGGGGTGTCGCCTGCCGCAAAGACATAGCGCGCGCCCAGGTCGAAGCGGATCCAGCTATCGATTTCCAGCGTGTTAGCCGCATCGACGAATTGCTCGCCGGTATGTACTGCGCGGCCGGTCAAAGTGAAGCCGGGCGCAAAAGGCAGATCCCACTCGATATCAGCATTGGCGGTGAAGTCCGGCACTCCGGCCACATCGTTGCCGCCAATCAATTCCGCATCGGTCACGGCAGCCCCGCCGATGAACCGCAGTCCCGGTGCAACTTCGCCATTGAGCGTCAGTTCCAGCCCGCGATGCCGCTGGTCGCCGCGATAGCCGAAGCTGCCATCGTCCAGCACCCCTTCGCCTGGACGCTCGATCTGATAGGCGGCGAGGCTGGCAAACATATTGCCAATCCGCACCTTGCCGCCGATTTCGTATTGCGTTGAGCGGCGCGGGGCGAGCACTTCACCCGGATTGATGATCGAGGGGTCGACGGGCGCTGTCGCTCCTTGCTGCAATGCCTCGATCCGGTTGGCATAAAGCGAGATACCGTCGGCAGGCTTTACAACCAGCCCGGCGACCGGAGTGATTGCGTCTTCGTCATACTCCGTGCCGAGAGTGCCATCTGCGAAGCTGAAACTCTTGGCATTGATTGCCTGTAATCGCAGGCCACCGGTCAGCAGGATACGGTCATCCAGAAAGCCGAGCGTATTGGATGCAAAGGCACTGAATTGCCGGATTTTCGCGAGCGGAAACGGATCTTCCAGATTCCCGCCGACGAAGCTCGACGAGGGCAAGTCGACCTGTACCGGATCGAAGAGGTTCGTATCGAACCCCGCAAAGCCCGGACCGAAGCGAAAATCGAAGGCGTTGCGATTGGTTTGCCAAACAGCGTTGCCACCGAAATTGATTTCATGCGTTACGCTCTCACCTAGGGAAACGCGCAAACCGGCCTCGACCGCTTCGTTATTGTCGGTGCGGGGCACGACCAGCGCGGTTCCATTTGCCGCGCCAGTGACGGCGCCGAGCACGGTGATCGTATCGTAAATACCGTCCTCGCGACCATCGCGCAGGCCAGCTTTTGCATAAAGCAGCGCATTGTCCGCGACGTCATATTCCAATGACAGCGTGCCGAACACGTCGCGCATTTCCGTGAAGGCGAAATCCTGCGCGTAATTTGCATCACTTTGCGGCACGGCAGGGACCGCGCCGCTGGCGATCGTGACCTTGGGCCGCAGGCTGTCGATGCGGATTTCCTGATAGGCAAGGTCAAGCGCCGCACGGATATGGCCGCCATCATAATCGAAGCTGGCGCCTAGAACCTGCGACCGGCGATCCTCGCCTTCTATCGCCAGCTCACCATCGCGGTATGCACCATTGATCCGCACGCCCAGTGCATCATCCGCGCCAATGCGGCGGGCAACATCGAAACTGCCGCCGAAATGCCCATCCTGCGTAAAGCTCGCGGTTACCCGTGTCAGCGGCTGGTCCCCAGCACGCTTGAGCTGGAGATTTACGCTGCCGCCAAGGCCCGATCCGCCTGGCGCGGCACCATTCAGGAAGGCGCTGGCCCCGTTTAGCACCTGCACGCTTTCGAACAATTCGGGCGAGACAAGCTGTCGCGGGGTAATACCGTACAGGCCGTTCAGCCCGACATCGTCACCAAAAAGCGTGAAGCCGCGAATGACGAACTGCTCCGCAGCATTGCCGAATCCGTAAGTTGTGCGAATGGTCGGATCATTCTCCAGCACTTCGCCCAGCGTTTGCGGCTGCTGGTTGAGGATTAACGATTCGTCATAGGACCGGATGGCGAAGGGAAGATCTTCGGCCGGTTTATCACCCAGCACACCAGCACTCCCGGAATTCAGGACCAGCGTCTCATTCTCCCGCTGGGCGGTGACGACGATCGTGTCCTGCCCCTCTTGACCGAAGGCAGGCGTGGCAATTGCGGCAGCGACAACAAATACAGGCAGGGTCTGTTTACGAAAATGCATCAGATAACTTTCAGATTTTTCAAGGAATTCTTGAACGAACAAAAGCGGTGACGATCACGCACGGCACCGCGCCCAACAGTAGCCAGGATACCATGTCGCGCACGCCATCACCGGTCAGGCCGAGCAGCAACCCCGCCAGCGTCATCACCGCGATCAGAAGCGGGCTGGCAAAAACGCGCACGGCGGAGCGGCGTTGCGAGAGGCGTGGGCGGGCCCGTCTCGTAGGGGCGATAGCGGCTGTCACGCTGGTTTTCCTGCGACCGATCGCCCAACAGAACGGTCATCCGAAGCGCCCGCCGTGATCGCATCCACGCGGCGTTCGACATAACCGGGGCGGCGGCGCAGCCACAGCATGATGCCGGTCCACAGCACCCAGATCGTAGCCAGCGTCAACAAGGCCCAGATAATCTTGAGCGGCAAGCCGCCATAATCCCCGAAATGCAACGGCTTCGACATCATCAGCGCCTGGTTGAGCGGCGGCATGTCGCGCGCGGTGGTCAGCTCTGCCGTCTGCGCATCGATCAGCGCAGGTGTCAGTAAATGCTGCGTCAGCGGCGTGTCGCCCTGGAAAAAGATCGCATAGTGATGAGGCGAACTCCAGTCGCCACCGGGAAACCCGATGAATTGCGGTGAGCGCCCCGGCAGCGCTATGTGTGCAGCCGCCATCGCCGCATCGAGCGAGCCATAATCTGCCGGATCCAATGGTGCATCGTCCGCATATTCCGCCGTCATCGCCGCCAGTTCGCCATCGCGCCAGCTATCCGTCAGCGGGTCGGCGAAGGCGTTGATTGCGCCGGTCAGGCCGATCACCAAGGCCCACGCCAGCACAACCATGCCAAGGAAATTATGCTGGTCGAGCCGGGCAACGCGCTTGTTGGCGGACCCACGCAGCGTGCCGAACCGCAGCCGCCGCATGAACGGCGCATAGAGCACCGTGCCCGATATGAGCGCCACCACGAAACTCAGCCCCATCACGCCGAGAAACAGCATGCCTGGTAAGCCCAGCAGCAAATCTGTGTGCAAATCCAGAATGAATTGCATGACTCCGCCCGTGGGCGCTGGACCCAGCGGCGCACCCGTGGCGCGGTCGAAATACAGCAAAGTCATCTCGCCAACATCGGCATCCGGCGCAGGGCCGGTTGTAACAGTCAAGAGCGAGCTATCCTGGCTGAACGCCATGAACAAGGGAACATCACCCGGCTGTTGCCGCAGCGCCCGCGCCAACATGGCATCGAGCGGGAGCCCTGTTTCAGCCGACGTTTCAGCGGACAACGATGCGCTATAGCCCTGCTCCGCAAAAGCATCGATCTCATCATGAAAAATCAGCGGCAGGCCCGTGCTGCACAGCATCAACAAGAACAGCGTGGGCACGAGGCTGCTCCATTTATGAACGAGGTACCAGCTACGGATCGTATTGCGAGTCACGGGCGCCTGATAATGCGACTTGTTTGCAATAGCAATGTCGGCTGGATGGTCGGTCGGCTTATTTTGAGTTATTGTTCTTGGTCGCTCCCGATCGACATGTCTTGTTATGGGCCGATAACAGACCGGCAGCTATCGGGCAGCCAACCGAAGATAGCTGCCATTCCCCGCGGCGAGGCAGCTTTGACGGCTATCAATCAGGATCACGCCCTTTCAGTGCAACGCTGGTATGTCGACTTATAACATTATCGGCCAATCTGCTGGCACGCTAGGCATCAACAAGCAGTCGACGACCATTGTCATGGCGACTGGCACCGACAAATCGAAGCATTATTGGCGGTCCTGACAGCCCAAGGGCGGCGGCTGAAGCGGTCGTTCAGCGCGACTAGTGATTGTAGGTGGAAGGCCAGCGCGAACAGCGGTAGATCGCCGGCAAGGCGCGCATCGAGATCGCCTCTGCCCCTCATTAAGCATTTTTCGGCTTCTCAGATCGTTCGGCAAGTTAATATGTATTTCTCCGCGCTTAGAAACTATGTCGAATCCGTGGGGAGATCTCGAATTTATGCGCAAACCGCTGCAACGGCCCGCATTGCGGACACACCAGTTCGGCAACGCCGGTGCTTCTCCGCAAGCCACGGCTCGCAGCCGTCACCCACGTGTACAGATCGGCGGTCGTCGTGAGCGCTAGTTATCCAACGAGAATCATCCTGGCCTTTCGAAGCGGCGGCGTCTGTGCCTTTCCGAAGTGCGACAAACATCTCACCTACGACGCGCAGGTGGGAGACGACACATACGTGGGCGAGGCGGCGCACATCCGTGGTGAAAAGCCAGCCGCTGCCCGCTATGATGCGTCGATGACGGATGACGAGCGCGATAACGTCCGGAACCTGATCTATCTTTGCACTGATCACCACACGGTCATCGACAAGGTCGAAGCCGATTGGCCCACCGCAACCCTTCAGCAACTCAAGGCAAGCCACGAAAAGCAAGTCCGCGACGCCATGGAAGAGGCGTTTGCGGACGTCGCCTTTCCCGAACTGCAGAATGCAGTCTCTTGGGTTGCGAACCAAGCGCCGGCTGCCAATGGCTCTTTCGAACTTATCGAGCCTGATGAGAAGATCAAAAAGAACGTGCTCTCGAATGGGTCCCGTCACATTATCGCTGCCGGCCTGACTTCGCGAACGACCGTTAGCGATTATGTCGAGGCCGAAGCGCAGCTCGACCCTGAATTTCCAGAGCGTCTGAAAGCCGGCTTCCTGGAGGAGTATTACGCTCGCCGGAAAGAGGGTCATAAGGGCGATGAGCTTTTCGAGCTGATGTGCGCTTTTGCTCAACGCGGTTTGCGCCGGCAGGCGGACAAGACCGCAGGCATTGCCGTTCTGATCTATCTTTTCGAGATCTGCGACGTGTTTGAGAAATGATTCTTCCGACCAAACATATTTCGCAGGACGAGGCGCTGATCGGCGTCGGCGCCTCGCTTCTTGCGCATCTCAGTATGCCCATGACCGTTCCGGTCTTTGGGAACGATTGCGCACGGAACCGAACGTTGGGACCTTCGAGCGGTTTGTGCTGGCGTCGAACCTCCTCTATCTGATCGGCGCCATCGAGATCCGGGACGGCCTTGTCGTCAGAACCACCTCATGATCAAAGCTGTTCGCGCCAACCGGAAAGGCTTCCACACCGCTCTCCTGCAGTCGGGGGTCAATCTTATCCTGGCAGACCGATCCACCTCGGCTGGTGATAAGGACACAACGACCGCCTTGGGCAAATCGACCCTCATCGAGATCATCGATTTCTGCCTAGGCAGCAATACTTCTCCTGGGAAAGGGCTTCGCATCGACGCTTTGCAGGGTTGGGCATTCACGCTGGAGCTCTCCCTGTCCGGCTGTGATGTCACTGTGACGCGAGCGACCGATACACCCGGATTTTTCACAATCGAAGGAGCTACCGACGATTGGCCTGTCCGGCCGACGCCGAACAAGGAAGGCGTTCCGGGTCTCGACGCCAAGAAATGGCGAGCCGTTCTCGCATGGGCGTTATTTGGTCTCAGCGACCTGTCGGCGGAATCAGGATACAAGCCCTCGGCGCGGTCGCTGCTTTCCTATTTCGTGCGTGACCAAACAGCCGCCTATAACACCCCTTTCAAGCACTTCGACAACCAGAAGACGTGGAATATTCAGGTCCACAATGCTTTCCTTCTCGGCTTGAATTGGGAGAAAGCCGCGACCTGGCAGCAGCTCAAAGATCAAAAGAACGCGCTCGCTGCTCTCAAGCAGGCGATCAAAACAGGAGCCGTCGATGGCGAGCTAGCGTCACTCGGTGAACTCGAAGCCGAACGCTTGCGCCTCACAACTCAACTTGAGCATGAACGCGAGGCTTTGTCGAATTTTCGGGTTCTCCCCCAGTATCGTGAAATCGAGAATCAGGCGAACTTCCTGACCAGCGAGATCCACGGCTTGGTCAACGCCAATGTCGTCGATAAACGCCGGCTTGATCGCTACCGCGACTCGTTAGTGAGCGAAGACGCTCCGACGGAAGATCGGCTGGAAGCCCTATACGGCGAGGCGGGTATCGCCCTGCCTGGCGCCGTCAAGAAGACACTGGAGGATGCGCGGGCATTCAATGCCCAGATTATCGCAAATCGCCGTCAGTTCATCGCTGGCGAGGTTGCCGCGCTCGAAGCTGCCGTCAGTGAGCGCGAGTCTGCCGTCGCAATCCTAACGGATCGCCGGGCCGACTACCTCAGCGCGCTTGCAGGTCAAGGCGCACTGGAAGAATTGACTCAATTGCAGGAGCTGCATTCGGCCACCAGGCTGAAGATCGACGAACTGACCAATAGGATCACCCAGCTTCGCCAGATGACCACGAAGGCCGACACGATTAAAGTCGAGACTGTCGAGCTAAAGCGCGCGACAACGATCGACTATGAAGAGCGGCGTGCGCTGTGGTCACAGGCACTCAGTCTCTTTTCGGAATTCTCGGAGAATCTCTATAAATCGCCCGGTCGCCTGGTCATCGATATTGATGACACCGGCTACAAATTCGATGTCGAGATCGCGGGCAGCCCGAGCGAGGGCATCAGCAAAATGAAAATCTTTTGCTACGATCTCATGCTGATCTCGTTCGCGCGCCAGCGTGGTCTCGGAATCGACTTCCTGATCCACGATAGCACGATTTTCGACGGGGTTGACCCGCGGCAGCGCGCGCATGCACTGGAACTTGCCGCCGCAATGGCGGAAAAACATGGATTCCAGTACATCTGCACCCTCAACTCAGACATGGTGCCTGCGGGTGACTTCACTTCAGGCTTTGAATACGAGAGCCTCGTCCGCCTCCGGCTCACCGACACTGATCCGAGCGGAAGCCTCCTCGGGTTCCGTTATTAAGCGCAGGATAGATGACGCACTATCATGCCCAACGAGCATCCCAGGCACGAAGCCAATCATCAAAACCGTCCGCTTCCGGGCAATAGCCAAGCGAACCGCAATGGCCGAGATTGGGGCGCAAAGCTGACGCTGTCGAAACGACGAAAGACACTTTCAGTCGTGAAACCATATCTCGCAGATATTGCATATTTGAACCTCTTCTCCTAAACGTGCAACGAAACAGGTTCAGGAAAGCGATCCATGGTCGATCCGCATTCAATTGTATCGCAAATTGGCGATCTCGCGCAATCGGGCGAGCGGATGATTGAGCGGCTGCGGCGCAAGGCGTTTTTGCCGGAAAGCCGTAAGGGGCTCAATGTACGGTTTGGGATTGCCGAGGCGGCGCAATTGCTCGGCTGCTCAACCAATCGCATCCGAATGGCCGAGGAAGACGGGCGCCTTCCACCTCCCCCGCCCAGCGAAAACGGCCGCCGCCCAGGCTACACCGTCGAGGAACTGCTCAACATGCGCGAGGTGATGGGCGCTTCCCCTGCCCGCGCGCCAATGGATGTGCCGGCGATAATCGCGGTGCAGAATTTCAAGGGTGGCGTCGGCAAAAGCACCGTAACTACCCACCTAGCTCATTATTTCGCTGTGCAGGGGTATCGCGTGCTGGTGGTCGATTGCGACAGCCAGGCGACGACGACCACGCTGTTCGGTTTCAACCCGCATTTCAACATCACGCGCGAGGAAACGCTCTACCCCTATCTCTCGATTGATCCGACGCAAGCGGACCTGCTCTATGCAGTGAAACAGACGCCCTGGCCCAATGTCGACCTGATTCCTTCCAACCTCGAACTGTTCGATGTGGAATACGAACTAGCGGCGGCGGGGGCGGACGGGCAGAGCGTGCTGGCTGCGCGGTTTCGCAAGCTGAAACAAGGGCTTATGGATTTGGCGCGCGGTTATGACGTGGTCATTCTCGATCCGCCCCCGGCGCTGGGCACAATCAGCCTGGCGGTGATGCAGGCGGCTAACGCACTGCTGGTGCCGCTCGCCGCGACGACTCCGGATTTTTGCTCTACCGTGCAATTCCTCTCGATGATGGACCAGGTCCTCGACCAGCTGCTCGAAGCCGGGATCGAGGTCGATTACAGCTTCGTGCGGTTGCTGTGTTCCAAGTTCGATACCAACGATCCCAGCCATGACATGGTGCGCGCGATCATGGAGCAGAGCTTCGGCCCTGCCCTGCTGCCGGTCCCGATCCTCGAAAGCGCAGAAATCAGCCATGCGGCTCTGCGCATGATGACGGTGTACGAGCTGGAAAAACCGATCGGCACCCCGCGCACGCACAAGCGCTGCAAGGCCAATCTGGACGAAGCGCTAGGCCAGGTCGAGCAACTCGTGCGCAGTGGCTGGGGCCGAGTTGAGAAGGTGGACGAGGAGTTGCTGGTCAATGGCTGACGCTGCACTTTCCTACATCGCGATCATCTGTTTAACGCCGCCGATCTTTCGGGAACGCGGCAGAAAAGCTGGCTAACATGGCGAAGAAGCAGAAAGATTATCTGGCAGACCTGCTGGCAGATGACGAGCAGAATACAGACAAGGTAGAAAGGGGAGCGGCCTCCCCTGCCCCGGCCTCTCGCCCGAATCGCCCCTTCGCACCGTCACCCAAGGCCAAGATACAGCTTGCCGGCTCGCAAGACGCCAAGCAGCGCGAACGGGCGCGCGGGACGACACTGCTCAGCCGCGAGAGCGCCCTTGCCCGTGTGGCGACGGGCGAGGTGCGGCAAGTCACACAATTGGTGCTCGATCCCGCGCGGGTGCGGGTGTGGCCCGGCAATGCCCGTTCCTACGAGCATCTCACCGAAGCAAACTGCCGGGAGCTGATCGATTCGATCATAGCCGAGGGTGGGCAGAAGGTCCCCGCGATCGTTCGCCGGGTGGAGGGCGACGCCGACCACGATTACGAGGTGATTGCTGGCACGCGGCGGCACTGGTCGATCAGCTGGCTGCGCGCCAATTCCTATCCGGATATCAAATTCGTCGCGCAGGTGGCGGACCTTGACAATGAAGCCGCCTTCCGCCTCGCCGACCTCGAAAACCGCGCGCGCAAAGATGTGTCCGACCTCGAACGTGCGCGCAATTATGCCGATGCGCTAAAAGCGCATTATGGCAATCACCTCACCCGTATGGCGGAGCGGCTGAAGCTGTCTAAAGGCTGGCTGTCCAAGATGCTGAAGGTGGCGAGCATTCCCGACAGCGTGATCGCGGCCTTCGCTTCGCCCGCCGAGGTACAGCTCAAGCCCTCCTATCCGCTGGCACAGGCCATGGTCGAGAAGGACCGCGCTGCTGCCATCCGGAAAGCAGCAGGGCGGATCGCTAAGGAACAGGCTGCACGGCAGGCGGAGGGTCAGACCCCCCTACCCTCCGCCGACGTCATCGCGCGGCTGCTCGCTGCAGGTCAGGACGACACGAAGCCTGAGAAGCTTACAATGGAAGGCGCGCATGGGCGCCCTGCCCTCACTGTGCAATCGAGTAACCGCCAAGGCGTGACCTTTCGCCTGCATTCTGGCCATGGACTGTCGGAGGCCGATCTGCTCGAAACGGTGCGCGAAGCACTCTGCACGTTGAACAGCGAGGGCCGCGGGCTCCAACGGTGAGCGCCCTGCCCTGCCCCCTGGACGAAAGTTTCCCCGAGGAAACGATGTCCGTTGTTTCCCCGGGGAAACACCGTGCGGCGAACGCGGCATGACCCGCGCCCGGCACGCGACAGTCGACAACCAGTTCGACCTGTTCCTGCCTTACCTGGCAGACCTGCCTCTGCGCGACCAACGCGAGATGATGGAGCGGCCTTTCTTCAGCTTGGCCAAGTCCAAGCGGGTCAGGCCGATCGATTACACCAGCCCCGACGGCAAGCTGTGGGTCCACGTCAGCGCCAGCCCCGATTATGGCATGGCGACGATCTGGGATGCCGACATTCTGATCTATTGCGCCAGCCAGCTCGCCGACATGGCACGACGAGGACATAACGACGTGCCGCGCAAGCTGCATATCATGCCCTACGACCTGCTTCGCTCGATCGGCCGCCCGACGACTGGGCGTGCCTATGAATTGCTTGCGCAATCGCTGGATCGCCTGGTCTCGACCACGATCAAGACCAATATTCGTGCGGAAAACCGTCGCGAGGCAACGTTCAGCTGGCTCGATGGCTGGACCCAGCTTGTGGACGAGAAAACTGAGCGCAGCCGCGGCATGACCTTGGAGCTATCGAACTGGTTCTGGGAAGGCGTGATGATGCAGGGCGGGGTACTCAGCATCGATCGCGCCTATTTCGACATCACGGGCGGCCGCGAACGATGGCTCTACCGCGTGGCGCGCAAGCATGCGGGCGGGGCAGGGGAGGGGGGCTTTGCTATCTCCATGCCAGTGCTTTTCGAAAAATCGGGTGCAGAGGGGCAATATCGGCGCTTCAAGTTCGAAATGCTCAAGCTTGCCGAGAAGAATGCATTGCCCGGCTATGCGCTGGCAGTGGAAACCTCGGCCCGCGACGGTGAGCCCAAGCTCCGGATGACACGTGTCGATGGTAAGGACGGTGCGGAGAGCGGGCTGGAGGGCAGGGCGGTCCCAGTAGCTTCACCTCCTCAAGGATCCGAGGCGAAGACTGTTTCCCTGGGGAAACAAGCCGCAGGCCAGCATCGCGACGCGAAACAGGCGCGCGAAACCAGTGTACATGCCGAGTCTAAAACGGAAACCAAGGCAGTGGAGGAAGCGGAAACAGTCGACGTCTCTGCACTGGTCCGCTCGACCGTAGCCGGGCTATCCGACAAGACCACCCGCGGCTTTATGACAGAAGATACCATCGCACACCTGCGCGAGAAATGCCCTGGCTGGGATCTCTATGCCCTCCACGCCGATTTCGAGCGCTGGGTCGATGCCGACAGCGCGCGCTTACCCGCAAACTGGCAAAAAGCCTTTATCGGGTGGGTCAAACGCCATCACGAAAAGCATAAACACGAGCTGCGCGGGTAGAATCATAAGGTAATTGCAAGGTTCGATCCTTTAACCTAGATTTCACTCATCAGCAGGAGTTTTCGATGGCCAAGATTAAGCGCTCAGATGGCAAGTCCCTCCAGACGGTCAATGTCGTGCTGCGCTCTGCCCCAAATGGTAAGATTGAAAGCGTCGAGCCTAGCGGCGCCGATAGGGATGCTCGCATCCGCTTCCTGCGAAATGCCAGTCTCAATTCCGTATCAAAGAAATCCTCTCTTACGCAGGCCAAGGCACAAGCCGCCGTGCGTAAATATTTCAACGACCACGCCGAGCTCGCCACAGGCAGTTAGTCGGCCTAGTGTCCGCTGGTTCGACAAACTCGCAGGACGTATTCGTCAATTGCCGTTTCGATCCCGACTGGAATTCCCGATTCGAAGCGCTGGTATTCGCGGTCATCGCGTGCGGCTTTCGCGTCCGCTGCGCCCGCGAGGTCGATAACGCGGCCGAAACGCGCATCGACAAGCTCTATCGCATCATCGCCGAAAGCCGGTACGGAGTGCATGACTTGTCCTGCGTCCAACTCGACCGAGACAGCAACCTGCCACGATTCAACATGCCGCTGGAACTCGGCTTCTTCCTCGCCGCGCGAAAATATGGCGGGGAAAGACAGAAAGAGAAGCGCTGCCTGATCTTCGATGCCGAACTTTACCGCTATCAGCAGTTCATCTCCGACCTGAATGGCATGGATATCACCGCCCACCAAGACGACCCGACCCACATGGTCGTGGCTGTGCGCAACTTCCTACAAACAGAATCCCGCCGCAAGACTATCCCCACCGGTCAGAACATCGAGCTTAGTTATGCGGCATTTGTCACTGCTCGACACGACCTGCTTGCCAGCGCGGAGCTAGCTCAAGACAACCTGTTGTTCGCCGATTTCGAAAAACTCGTTATCGCCTGGGTGCGAGAAGACGACCGCCTTGGCTCGCACGCTTGAGTAGATCCGTTCCTAAAGTGTCGCGTGGCATCGCTCGACCATGTCCTAAAAAGTTAGCCATGCGGCGAATTGAACGAGTTCGAAAGTCGAACAGCGAGAACTGATTCAAAAATCCCATCCAATTCCGGCGTCAGAAAGGCACTCGACACTCCGGGAACAACTAGCGACACGACGGGAACGGATCGTCGCCACTTTAGGAACATTGGAAGCGACATTTTAGGAACATGCCATTGACACATCAGGAACCGAAGAAACCGACATTGCTCGCTTTATCAAAGGGTTATTGAAGATCGAATGGTGCGTAACCATTCTAAAGAATCCTGTAACCCCTCTAACCTCAAGAAATTCGAAATCGAATTTTGAATGACGATGAGGGGAGCAATGACGCGTTCCTGTCGATCCAAGAGTGGATTCTTTCCCGTGACCTGAGACAATGCACATGCGCTTTCGGTTGCGACCATAGTTTGTTAAGCAGTCCCTGCCCGTCGGTCCGTCCCGGCGGGTGAGGCGTCAGAACCTCCAATCGTCACCGCCGGTCAGCAGACATGCTGGCCGGGTGGCCGTCGCGCATGTCCAGGGCACCGCCTAAAGGCGGCGGCGCCTTGTGGTGACGCAGGGTTCTGAACACCCGGCTTCGGCCCGCCTCCAATCGACGATGGAGGCTTAAATGGTCCGCAGTCTTTTCCTTATTTTCCTGCTCGGTCTTGGGGCGCCAGCGCTGGCGCAGTCGCAGCCACCGTCATCGACTGAGATGCAGGTCCAAGACTTCATGGCGGCGATCCCGCAGCTTGATGAGGTTCAATACGAGCAGAACACCAACAGATTTGGTGTCAGCGAACCGGTGCACCGCGAGCACATGACCTATCACCACCACCGCGAAAACGTGGTGGCGCACAGGTTCATCCGCGATCGGAATGCGCGCGAGGGGCGAGGGCAGGCGCTCGGCGAAACGGCGCTGACAGGCTTCACGGAAGAATGCGTGGCAAAGGGCGGCTATCTCGAGCCGATGAACCAGCGTCCATTCGAGGCGACCCTCCAGCACCTTTTCGACGACGCGTATCAATCGCTTTGGTACAAGCGACTCAATCCCACCGACCCCATTTTCGATCTCGTTATCTGCTCGGCGTCGCCCGACCGCTCGCTGGGCGTGCTGACCGTCACACACGATCATCTGACCGACCAGACCGCGATCGTCCTGTTCGCGCCTTCGGCCGTCGTCACGCAGGGCGACCTCGATCGTGACGTGGCGGCGCGCGAAGCCGAGTGGCAGCGCAGAAGGGCACAGGAGGAACGCGAAGCGGCCCGCCTGCCCGAATGGCGAAATAATCTCGCCAGCGGCTCCGAGACCGCCTGCGGGCCGGTCCTGCGCACCAATGGCGACCTGGTCGAGGTCGTCGATCCCCAAACGCGCCAACCGCGCTGGTACCGGCGCGGCGAGCTGCTGCCCGCGGTTCGCCTCGATGGGCAATCCAATACCTGCCGCTGAACCCACCGAATGAGGATGACCGCATGAAGAACAATCGAAGGAAAGCCCGCAATCGCGCCGCGCCAAAGCAGACGATGAGCGCGCAGATCGAGAAACCCAACATCTGGTCGGACTGGTTTCCGGGGCTGTGGATCGGCCCGCTGTCCTGGATCCAGATGGCCGCGCTGCTGATGCGCGACACCAAGCCCGAGGCGATCGTGGACCGGCTTGCGCCGATGCTCGATAGCATCCGCGAGGCTATTGAAGCCAAGTGCCGCGAATGGGCGAAGGATGCGCCCGATGAGCCTGAGTTCCTGATTACCTATGACGATTACCGGGAGCACTTTCTGGACGAGCTGTACGAGCAGTTTGGCGGGTTTCTGACAACGCTCAAAAGCAATACCGATCTCGAATGGCTGCGCGACCATCTGAGCGATTCCGGGCCGAGCGCGGAGAGCTTCGTCTCGTTTCTCCTGAACGGCATCGCCACCGCCCAGGTCGAGGAGCAGCTGGACCCGGAGCGCGTCGCGCCGGATGCGCGCTGGCTGGCCGAGATCTTCTTCTACGAACCCGCGCATACCACGGGCGAAGAAGTGGTCCTGCGGGAGTTCTACAGCAAGTTCCGCAAGACGTTCGAACGGGCGGCACCGCTGTCCGAGCGTCCATGGGAGCAGCGTTCGGGAGACATGCCGCTCGCGAGCGAGGACGATCCCTACATCGAGCGCCAGGCGGCAATCGAAGCGCGGCAGGCAAGGCGCGCGGCGCGCGAACATGTTCCCGTGCCCAATGAGGTCGACCTGCCACAGGATGCCTGGTGCCGTGCCATGCACACCAATACATGGGCGAGGGCGATCGAACTCACCAGTTTTCCCAGGTTCGGATGGCAGCGGCAGCTCGCCTTCATGCTGCGCGATGTCTCGCTCGACGAGGTCGTGCTGCGGACCGAGCGCGCGCTGCTCGAGATGGCCGATCTCACCGACCGCAATGCGATCGAGGATGCCGACGCGCGCGGGAAAGGACCAGGGGAAGTCCGGTTCGGTCTTTAGTTCAAATGGTGGCGCGAGCATTTCCGGCACTGGACCGATCCGCTGCGCACCGAGCTGGCGCAGCTGTGCAAGGCCGAGGATGCTGATCTCGTGGCACACTGGCTGCCCCGCTTCGATGGAGCGGTGTTCGCCAACTTTCTGATCCAGTCCGCGCATGCCCGCGTGATCGATGCCCGACTCGGCATCGGTTCGCGCGACGAGCGTTTGCTGGCCTCGCAGCTGTTCAATGTGGAATCCGAAACCTCGCTCTCCGCCAATGGATTGTATGCCATGACACTTCGGTTCTGGGAGCGGTTCTGCGAGTGCCACGGCATCGACGATCATGGCGGCCACATAATCCTAGACTTCGGGGTGGATGGCGGCTTCGTGCTGTCATCCGATCAGCCGGGCTCCGAGACGCGCCTGTGAGCGCATTTGGCGGCGTGAATAGAGTAGGGTAGCCTGCATGGGCAGAACGGCCTCCAGCCCGCCTTAAAAGAGGACTGACGCATGATTGAAGACGATGACCGCTCCCGGTTCGACAGTGATACTCTTCCGATACCGGGAGTTTCCGCGCGACTGCGATTTTTCATGCGCCTCCATCCGGTCGCCCTAGCGGTCCTCGGCGGATTTTTTGCGGGCGGCGGCGGAGCACTCCTGATCGTGCTGGCATCAAACCTCTGGTCCGCCGGAAACGCGGCCATCTTTATCGTCTGCGCCGCCATCGCGTTTGCCACGCTTCTGACCGGCCTCATGCCACTGTTCGTGACCCAAGAAAGAACGGCGACCGGCGAAGATATCGCGACCGCGCTGACGGCTGCAACCGGGCAAGAGCGGTCCCATCTTCTCGCCGCGATCGAGAACCGGCTTACATCCAAGCTGTGGTTGAAACCGATGACGACATTCGAACTCGCTGTGGTGTTCGAGAATGTGCGCGGACAGCATGGCGATCAGGCCCGGCACCGACAACACTTTGAACAGCGCGGCAAAATCGAACAGCAGCGTTTCATCGGCGCACTGGAGAGCATCATCGGTGCTCCGGAAGAAAAAGGACAGGGGGCTCTCTGACGCAACCCGTTGCAATCGATCGAGCGTCGTTTTCGAATGTTCCGCCTGCGGCGGAACTGGCGCGGATGAAGGCCCGGATCATTGGCGGAAAGCACGGATCTGACCGTTCGCAATCCATCAGCATTCAGTCCCTTTTTTCTATAGCACACCCTATACGGTAAAACCGTGGTCATTTCAGCTCGTTTTCCATTTCATTTCAGTAGTTTAATGAACATTAACAGGCCCGAAATATATTTCAGCTCTCGCGGGTTTTTGGATTTTCCTAAAATAACCGCGCGTTACCAATGGGTTGGAGCCGCAATATATTTCGACTTGGATTTCTGTTTCCAACCTGTTTCAGCTCGGCTATCATCGCCTTGCGATAGGAAAACCATGCGAAATTTTAGGAATTTCGTATGGGTAAGAATATTCACGGAATTGGTGTCGGTCTCAGCGCGCCGGCGTTGTCAGAACTCGACGCTTTTGCAAAAGAAAAAGGGGTGTCGCGCAGCGAAGCCGCGCGTATCGCCATCGCGATCGGATTGCCGATGCTTAAGCTAGGCATTTCCATCAACCCGCAGCGTGCCCTGACTATCCTCGAGCACACACAACTTGCCCTCTCCCTGATCGTCGAGCGAGAATGGCCCGAGGACTCGGACGAATTGATCCGGGTGCCCATGCGGAACGTGCGAGAACATCATGCATGACGGGTACTAATGTCGGCCCGTTCCTGTGATCTTATCGGGCCTGGCGGGGGCACCATAACCGGTGCCAAAATCACCAGGGCAGCACGGTGTCCGATCGGAGCATTTCCTCGGCCAGATCGCGGCCGTCGGGAAGCCTGCAGCTCGCCAAGACACGCTCGAAGCTCGTTCCCTTTCTGGTGCATTCGCGAGAGGCGCGAACGCAACACTGACATGACCGCTTTTCAATCGTCCCTTCTCGCCCCCGAGAAGATCGACGAGCGCGTCCCTGGCGGCTTCGGTGGACGCGGCGGGGCAGGGGTGCTCGGGCCGGCAGGTACTGTCCATCTCGCGCGCCGCGATGCCCGTCAGGCGGATCCTGGGGCCCTCATAGCACCAGATAGGACCATCGCCGTCCCAGACGGCCACGGGCGTACAGACGAAGATCGATGCAGGGTCTTCCCGGGCTTCGCCCGCCGCGTCGTGGCAGCCGCTCAAACCGAGCAACGAAAACGCGGCGATGGCGCGGATGCTCATGGTCGTTCCTTGGCCTCCGACCGACGGAATGTCAGGCGCTTTTCCGTGCCCACGGATCGGTCGTCCGGTTGACCGCCATCGCGCCATCGAACGGTACGCAAAGCGCGCGCGCCTGTTCGGGTTCTTCGGTCGTCCAGACCGGCCAGTCCTCGCGTTTCAGCACCACCGGCATGCGGTCGTGGACACCCGCGACGCGGACGCAGGCATCGGTCATCACCATGCTGTAGGCATCGCCCCATTCGGGTGTAGATCGCCATATTCCCGCGACTACGAATACCGGCTCGTCCGGTATCGTGAATCAGGTCCGCGTCTTGCGGCCTTTTAGCACTTCCGCCTCGGCGAAGGCGGTCATCGGAATGAGGCAACGCCACTCCTCGAAACTGTAGCGCCATATATAGCTGTCAACTTGCCGGAAACCTCCTCGTCATCATAGCAGCCGTATCTAACATGAATTGGAGGCTGCCGACTTTCGATCTCAATTAAGGGTATTGCAGAGGCCGAACGACTGTCTTGCAAGCAGACGTTTCAACTGTGACTAAAAACTGCAGCTAGCGCATCGCCGATTTGTGTGCATCGACAAAGTGCAACACCCGGACCGGGCTTGCCCGGACGCAGATCGATCATTGTAACGTGACATTTGTCGTTGATCGATTATCTGTCTTCAACAACAACGCGCTTGGCAGTCGCGCTGCAATACCAGGAAAAACAGGTCCTATAATGCGCAACCATTCCTTATTTGTGTCCCTGATCGCATTGGCGGTCGGCATGACAGTTTCACCCGGCTCGGCCAAATCCCAGGAAACAGTCGCCGAACAGCCGGCATCGCCGTGCGGTATACCGGAATGGAATGTGGGTTCCCCCGATTTCGAGGCGGACTTGGCCGTGGTGTTCGGCAGGCTGCCCAACGGCATGCGCTATGCGATCCGCCGCAACACGACACCGCCCGGCGAGGCGGTCATCCGCTTCAACGTCCAGGTCGGCGGCCGGGACGAAACCGATGCAGAGCACGGGGCTGCGCATTTTGTTGAACATATGGCTTTCAACGGATCGACGAACATTCCCGAAGGCGAATTGCTGCCCATGCTCGAACGGCTCGGCCTTGCGTTCGGCGCGGATACGAATGCTGAGACATCGCTGGACTACACCACCTACAAACTCGGTCTGCCCAATACCGATGAGGAAACGGTCAATACCGCGTTCATGGTCATGCGCGAGATGGCGGGCAACCTGACGTTCGATCCAGCGGCGGTCGAGCGGGAGCGCGGCGTCATCCTTCGTGAAGCGCAGGACCGCAACGATGCCAACCGGCGCCGGGCGGCAGATTATCTGCGAACAGCACTGCCCGGAACGCCGCTAGGCGAGCGGATCACCGCCGATGCCGAACGCATCCGCGAAATTTCGGCGCGGGATCTAAGAGGGTTTTACCAAGCCTATTATCGGCCAGATCGCGCGACACTCGTTGTGGTCGGCGATATTGATCCGGTAGTGATCGAGGCGAAGATCGAAGAGCTCTTCGCCGATTGGCAGGGTGAAGGCGAGCCACGAGCGCTCTACGCCGCTGCTGACATCAATCCGAGCGCGCCGGCATTCTCCAATTTCGTCGATCCGGCTACACCGGAAATCGTCGAGATCCAGACGATCGAGGAATGGAGTCCGAGCGATAACACGGTTGCTAGCGCGCGGGATGAAGTGCTCCGCGCCATCGCCGGGGCGGTAATCGCCAACCGAATCAACGAACTCTCCCGCAGTGCGGACTCACCGACCCTTGGCGGGCAAGTGACCGAGCAGCCTCTGTTTCGCACCGCCATCGCATATGGCCTCCTGATCGTGGCGAAGGACGGGCAGTGGCAACCGACCCTGGAACTGGCGGAACGCGAATTGCGACGCGCCGCTCGATACGGCTTCGCCCAGAGCGAAGTTGACGAGATCAAGGCCGGTGTCGAAACCGCGCTGCGCAACGCCGCCGCGCAGGCCGATGGACGCGACAGCGTCAGCCTCGCAGACGCCTTGATCACCGCCAGCCTTACCGACGCGGTCGTCACAACGCCCGAGGTCGATCTCGCCTTCTATCAGCAGATCGCACCCACCATCACGGCGGAAACGACGAGCGAGGCTTTTGCCAAGGCTTTCGAGGATGGGCCGGATATCGTTCACCTGTCCACCAAAATACCGGTCGAAGGGGGAACGCAAGCCATCGCCGCCGTCCTTGCGGCGAGCGCCCAAGTCGCGGTCACACCTCCCGAAGAAGCCGAGACGGTCGCATTCGCCTATACCGATTGGGGCGAGCCGGGCACGATCGTCGCGGATGAGAGGATCGAGGATCTCGGCATACGCACGATCCGGTTCGCGAACGGGCTGCAATTGAACCTCAAACGGACCGGGTTCGAACCGGGCAAGATCAACTTTACCATGCGTGTCGGGTCCGGATCCTCCGCCTTCCCATCGGACGTGCCGGGTCTTGCGCTGATGCTGCCCATCTTCGCAACCATCGATGGCTTCGAGGCGCATGGACCGGACGAGTTGCGCCGTGCGCTCGCGGGCCGGCAAATCGAGCTGACATTGTCCGCGAACAATGCGGGGCTCGTATCGGAAGGCGCGACGACGCCGGACGACCTGCTTCTGCAAATGCAGCTTCTGGCGGCACGTTTGACAGCGACGGGCTATCGCGAGGAGACGCGAGGGCAACTGGTCGGGGTGGTGCCGCTCCTGGTCGAGAACCTGCGCGCTGCGCCGATCCAAGTTTGGAGTAATGCGTTCAACGCCGTGCTTAGCGGCGGGGACGCGCGCCTCGGCGTTGCCGATCCGGTCTCGCTCGGCAACCTGTCGCTCGACGATCTGCGGCAAGCGATCGAACCGCAACTGGCACAAGGAAGCGTGGCGCTGGGGCTCGTCGGCGATTTCGACGAGGACGCGGCCATCGAGGCGGTAGCGGCGACCCTTGGGACCCTGCCGGCGCGGCCCTCACGGGTCGAGGTCGGCAAACCGCCCCGTGCTGTGGCTTTCACAGGCGAGGCCGGTCCGATCGTCCTCACACATGCCGGGCAGGACGACCAAGGGGTTCTTTCGCTCAGCTGGCCTAGCGATGACGGGCAGGATCTGCCCGACGATCTGGCGCGCGACGTGCTTGCCAGTGTCTTCAATCTGCGCATGACCGAGATTCTGCGCGAGGAACTGAGCGCTGCCTACTCGCCTCAGGCGTTCAGCTTCTCGACCACGACCTATGACGGGTTCGGCCATATCACGGCGTTGGTCACCACGCCGGCTGAGGATATGGACAGGATCGCCGAGATCATCGAGGAGATCGCCGGAGGCCTTACGAGCGAGCCGGTGTCGGCCGACCTTCTGGAACGGGCGCGCAGCCCGATCCGCGAAGGGTTTGAACGGGCGGAGAACATTAACAGTGCCTGGACCGGTTTGGTTGCCATGGCGCAAAGTGACCCAGAAGAGCTTGATCGGCGGAGGCAGCGCTTGGACGCGCTGAACGCTCTTACTCCCCAGACACTCCAGCGCGTAGCCGCGCAATATCTCAGGGCTGGGCAGGCACGGCAGATACGGGTCGTTCCCGAATAGATGGGAATGGCGCATGGAAATCAAATCAGAGCGCAGCCGCCGGCCGATCGACTACACATCTTAAACTTGATCGCGAGAAAGTAATGGACTCGAGGCCATTGGTGTGGTGACAAGCTGCGCGCGTTTCCATGCGACGTCCATACCGACTGCCGCGAGCAGCTGATCGACGCGATCGCACTGCGGTCGGGCGGGCGGTTGACAGCGCTGGAGCGGCAGAATGCGGGCTTGTGAGCGATGGCCTAAGGCTGTGCCAAGACCCGTAGCGGCCATGGTTCTAGGTTTCTGACGGCTCCAACTGGGCCTTGTGTAACTGTCCGGCCGCCATCACCAGTATGCGCTCGGCCGCCTCGATGGTTTCCTTACGGTGGGCGATGATGATACGGGTAATTCCCATCGCCGATATGGCTTCATTGACCGCGCGCTCGTGATCGCTATCGAGATGTGCCGTGCCTTCATCCATCACGAGTATTCTGGGCTGGCGATAGAGAGCTCGGGCAAGCAGCACACGCTGTTTTTGTCCGCCCGACAGTGTCGATCCCATGTCGCCGACGAGGGTTTCATACTGCATCGGCATTTGTCCGATATCGCTGTGGATCGACGCGGCACTCGCTGCTCCTACTACACGTTCCATATCGACGCTTTCATCGAACAGGGCGATATTGTCGGCAAGAGTCCCTGCAAACAGGCTGTCTTCCTGCAGTACTGCCGCAATCTGGCTGTGGAAGCTTTTGTATCCGAACCGATTGAGAGGAAGGCCATCTACCAGTACCTCGCCGCTTTCAGGTTCGACAAGACCGAGGAGAAGCTTCACGAGCGTGGACTTGCCGCCTCCCGATGGTCCCGTAATGGCTACGAACTCGCCTTGTTCGACGGTCAGGTTCACACCTTCAAGAACAAGTGGGTCGCTTGGGGCATAGCGATAGAACACATCGCGCAGTTCAATACGCCCTTTCAGTTCGGTTTCCCGATCCAGGCTGTCGCCAAAACTCCGGTCTTCTTCGGAAAGAGCAATGTCGGAGAGTCGTTCGAGGTGCAGACCAAGCATCTTGAAGGCTATTGCTGTGTCAACAAGGGCCGCCGATTTCCCGATGAACTGGCCTTTGTAGGCCATATAGGCGAACACCATACCCACACTGAATCCGCTGCCCTCGATGACAAAACTGATGGCGAGGTAGATCGTGAGAATATTCTCCAGCCCAAAAATGAGGCCGTTGGCGGTTCCCTGCCAGATCCCGATACGCGCAAGACGGACGTCAGAATTGACAGCATCAGTGAGCTTGGTCTGCCATAATGCATGGCGCAGCGTTTCGCGACCGAACAGCCGCAACGTCGTCATGCCGCGCAGCGTCTCAATGAGCGTGGATTGTTCCTTGCCTCCCATGATGATCGATGCTTCCTGCGCCTCGCGCTCGAAAGAGAACGATACGGCGCGCACAATGCCGTAAAGAACGAAGGCCACTATCGCGATCGCGGCAAGGAGCGGGCTATACCAGAACATCAGAGCCAGCGTCAGCACCGCCATCAGTCCATCGACGATTGCCGACACCGCGCCTTGGGTCAGCATTTCCTGTATGGGACCGACCGATTGGAAACGCGAAAGAATGTCGCCCGTATGGCGCTTCTCGAACCAATCGACAGGGAGCCGGAACAGACGGCGAGCTACGTTTGAGGCGAGGGTAAAGCCGAGCGTGGTCCCGGCAACCAGCAATACGAACGAGCGCAGCAACGCCGCTCCCGCATTGACCAGTGTGAACAACCCAAAACCGATCGCTAGGACGGCCAGCAGATCCAGATCCAAGGCCGGCAGGGCGTTATCGATGGCGACCTGCATATAGTAGGGAGACGCCAGCACATAAGCTTGCAGAACAAGAGTGAGCACGAGGATCTGCGCGATCGCACGCTTAAGTCCGGTCATGCGCCGCCAGAGCTGCGAAAGTTTCAACCGCTCACGATGCTTGCCGCCCTCGAAATCGTCGCTTGGTCGCAACTCCAGTGCAACGCCCGTGAAATGCTTGGACACTTCATCCATCGGCATA
Organism: Aurantiacibacter aquimixticola; assembly: GCF_003605475.1. Classification (NCBI taxonomy): domain Bacteria; kingdom Pseudomonadati; phylum Pseudomonadota; class Alphaproteobacteria; order Sphingomonadales; family Erythrobacteraceae; genus Aurantiacibacter; species Aurantiacibacter aquimixticola. Next base: position 36,092 of record NZ_RAHX01000002.1, read on the forward strand.
TTGGTCGAACGGCCATCGGGATTGTGAATGAGTGCCTTGTCGCTTCGGACATGCTCAAGCACCACGTAGTGGTTCATATCCCAATGCAGGATGCAGGGCGTATGGAGGTTCTTCAGCTCCTCAAGCGGCAGTTTGACCGCGCGTGGAGTCAGACCAATTTTGTCAGCAAGGCCGATAAGCGAGCGCAGGGGTGCCCCACGCAAGGATGGAGCGAAGCGGCGACGCAGTGTGCCGAGGTCAATGTCGAGGCCGTGATAATTGGCGACCATTGCGAGGGAAGCGAGGCCGCATTCGGCGATCTCGGTCTGGCGCACCAAGCGCACCCGCGAACGGGTAAAGAACCCCAGATCAAGCATGATATCTCCCTATCGCCGTCTTACGGCATAGAGAGGTTCGAACAGCCATTCGAGCAGCGATTGCTTTTCCGTGACGATCCGTGCCGAGAGCGTCATGCCCGAAACGAGAGGCTCGCTTCGACCAAAAGCAGTAACCGCAGCGGAATCCAGTTTCACGCGAACAGGATAGACCGATACGATTTCGCCATTCGCACCCTGCTGGCTGAGCGCGCTTTCGGCTACGGTAAGAACTTCGCCCTTAATCGTGCCGAACCGTTGATACGGGAACGCGTCAATCGCGAGGCTCACTTCCTGTCCCTCTTCTACGAAGCCAATGGCCGAGCTGGGCACGGCCAGTTCGGCTTGCAATTCTGCACCTGTGGGAATGATCGTCATGAGCGGAGTTTGTGAATTGGCAGGTTGCCCGACGCGAGCAGTTAAAGCCGTCACTGTGCCGGCGATTGGTGCACGAATCGCATAGGAGCGGGAGCCTTCCGCGCTCGCTGCTTGTTGTCCTACCTGAGCGCGTGCAGCGGCGAGATCTGCGGATTGCGCCCGGGCCTGCGCCGCTATCAATGCCGATGAGCGCACCGATTCAATCAAGGTCGCGCCTTTCGCCGAAAGGCTCTGGTTGAGTTGAGACAATCCTTGCTGACGGGCGAGCAATGTTTCTTCGCGAACTTGTAGGTCACGTTGACTGATGAAACCCCGTTCGGCGACTTCCTGTGCGCGTCTGAGGTCGGCTTGAGCAGTCTCGATCAAGTCTTGCTGAATTTTGATTTGGGACTGGATTTGACTAATTTCCGAGCGCAAACCTGCTTGTTGCGCGGTAAGCTGGCTTTGTTGTGCCGAAGCGGCTGCACTGGCCGCATCCATCTGTGAGGCAAGGCTTGCATCCTGACGGGCTATTGCCTGTTCGATTTGCTCTGCAGAAGAAAGGTCCTGTCCACTATCTTCTTCCGTACGGATCTGCGCCAAAAGATCGCCCGCTTTTACGCGCTGCCCTTCCATAACAGCCAGTTCGACTACGGTGCCTGGCCGTGTGGGTAGGAGAGCGGAAACCCCTTTGTCTGGGGTGACCGTGCCAGATGCGGTTTCAACGCGGGAATAGTTGGCCAATGATAAAAAAATCACTGCACAAACCAAACCGGAAAGCAGCAACATTCCAATTGTTTGCCACGAAACTGGAATCGCAACCGCGCTCGCGCCTTCTAAGTTGCTTTGGTGAATACCCTTGTTCACCTGACTCCTGAACATCAGCTACCTTTCCATTCCGGGTTTCAAACTGGGCTATTGAGAAGCCCTCAACCAAGGGCTCTTTGTCTGGTCTGATTTGATGCGCAGCACCGTTGGATTGTTTGACTGAGGACTACGATATAGCCTTGCTAATGGATAAAATGGAATCCATTCTTCGCTAGCCGAATCATTCGGCCACCTAAATTGGAGTTTTTTGAAATGGCTATCCAAGAGCTTTCTAATTTTGAGATCGCGTATGTTGCAGGTGGCAACGGTCAAAATTCGTCGGGCAGCAATTCAAGCTCCGGCGGAAGCAACCCGTTCGCGGTAGCCGCAGTTGGTATGGCCGCTGCCTCGACAGCCGCTCGAGCACTGGCGCTGGTTCCGACGCCAGCTACACCCGCTCTCGCCGCTTTCTCGGTTGTTACCGGTGCGCTGGCGATCGGATTCGGAGCGGCGGCCACGTCTACTTCAGGTTCTTCCTCTAGCGGATCAGGTAAGAAATAGGATCGTCAGAAGTGAATAGTCGTAAACGAAAACTGCTTTCGATCACCTTGGCAGCCATATTGACGATATGCGTTATTGCGGCCGCGTCGATCATGGTGCCGGTAATGTTGAAAGCCGTCTTTTCGAGTACTTCAAGCCTTCTTGTTATCGGTTTAGGATTTCTCGCACTCTGGTTAATGCTAGATGCGGTCCAGATCGTCCTTCTCCGTAAAAAGTCCTAATTGAGGTTACGGTGCGAAGGGGCTTCGCTGCTTGCGGCGAAGCCCTTTCATTTTACGCGGATCAGTCACTCGTAATGACGTGACGCACAGCCTTCCTTCACGAGCAATTCAAGTCTGGCCTGAAGTGCACTGCTACCCAACGTCGGACCACACGGGTCTGGAGTTTCTCACATTGGTGAGGTGCGGTGAGCTTATCTGACCGAGTGAGTTTGCAAGTGTCACCGGGGAGTATTCCCGATCGTGCTATGCGGTCTCTCTTCGTTGTGATGTCTACGCCACGCCTTCAGCAGCTTCGCCTTCGCCCGTCGCTTCGGGGTCTCGTTGCGGAGCTGAAGGCCCAACTCCCTAAAAAGTCGCTAAACCATCTTCAGGCTCACGACCCAGCCATCGCGACGAAGCATATAACATACCCACCTGTAGCCATAAGATATTCGATAAACTCTGTAGCTCAATCGTCGCTTCGTGCAGATTTGTTCGACGCAAGTACAAATATGATGTCAAAACCGAACGGTTTTGACACCTAATCCACAGCCACGCTTTTCCGCGCCATTGCGAGTGTCACAACCCCGTGTCAAAGAGATCGGGTGCAAATCGGCTACGCCAGAGTGTCCCGAGGGGACTCCCAGGACCTGGACCCGCAGCTCCGCGCGCTAACCGACGCGGGCTGTTCGATTATCTACCAAGAAGAGGCATCGGGCGCGAAATCCGACCGCCCCGAGCTGGCGCTGGCGATCGAGGCGTTGAAGCCCGGCGACGTTCTGACCGTGTGGAAGCTGGACCGCCTGTCCCGTTCGCTCCGCGACCTCCTGTTCACGCTGGAGGCGATCACGGAAGCCGAGGCCGGGTTCCGGTCGCTGACCGAGGCGGTCGATACCACCACGCCAGCGGGACGGTTGATGACGCAGACCCTTGGCGCGTTCGCCGAGTTCGAGCGCGCCATGATCCGCGAGCGGACCATGAACGGCCTGGCGCACGCCCGTAAGGCAGGCAAACATATCGGCCGCAAGCGCGCCCTCTCCCCCCAGCAGCGCGCCGAGATCATCGAGAAGGCCGAGAACGGGCAAGGCTCCCCCGCCCAGCTCGCCTCGCTGTTCCGCGTGTCGCGATCGACCGTGCAGCGTGTGTTGCGCGAGCATCGGGCGAAGATGGCGAGCTGATGGTGGACACCCTCACCGCCGTAGCGCGATCGGAGCGCATGAGCCGGGTTCGCGCCAAGGACACGAAGCCCGAAATGATCGTGCGGCGCTTGGTTCATGGCATGGGCTATCGCTATCGCCTGCACGATCGCAGGCTTCCCGGCAGCCCCGACCTTGTGTTCCGGGGTCGTCGAAAAGTCATTTTCGTGCATGGTTGCTTCTGGCACCGGCATCCGGACCCATCATGCAAGCTGGCGCGGATGCCCAAGTCGCGCCAGGACTTCTGGGTACCAAAACTGGAGGGCAATCGCGAGCGCGACGAGCGCAACCGCGTAGCGCTCGATCGCGAGGGATGGCGACAAATGGTTGTCTGGGAATGCGAATGCCGCCATGAAGAACAATTGAGGAACAAATTGCGAGATTTCTTGGAGGACGACAATGCCGGACATGCGCGCCATTGAGCTATTCGCCGGTGCGGGCGGCCTAGGCATGGGCATCAGCAAGGCGGGATTCCATCCGGCGCGTATCGTCGAGTGGGACCGGTGGTGCTGCGACACGATACGCGAGAACCGCCGCGCCAAGGCGGGCGGTATCGGCCGCTGGCCCGACCCGATCGAGGGCGACATTCGCCAGATCGATTTCCGGGGGCACGAGGGCAAGATCGACCTGGTGAGCGGCGGCCCCCCCTGTCAGCCCTTCTCGCTAGGTGGCAAGCATCGCGCACACGCCGACACGCGCGACATGTGGCCAGAGGCGGTCCGCGTCGTGCGGGAGACCCGTCCCAAGGCGTTCGTGTTCGAGAACGTGAAGGGGCTGACCCGCGCGAGCTTCGCGACTTATCTCGCCCATATCGTCCACCAGCTCACCTATCCGGAGCTGACGCCCCAGCCCGGCGAGGCTTGGATCGATCACATGGAGCGCCTTGAGCGCCATCATACCGCCAGGGGCGGCCGAGACGGACTTCGCTACAATGTCGTGCACCGAGTGCTGAACGCCGCCAACCACGGCGTTCCCCAGCGCCGCGAGCGCGTGGTGTTCGTTGGCTTCCGGGCCGACCTGGGCATCGAGTGGAGTTTTCCCGACGAGACGCATTCGATCGAAGCGCTGCTATGGGAGCAGGTGCGATCGGGCGAGTATTGGGAGCGCCACCGGGTCGCTTCGCGCGACCGCGTGCTCGACCCTCGCCACGTGGCGCGCGCCAAGAAGATGACCGAACGACCCGAGACCGCGGCTTGGCGCACGGTTCGGGACGCGATCGGCGACTTGCCCGATCCTGAGACCGCGCCCAAGCAGGCGGCGCTATGCCTCAATCACCGGTTCCAGGCGGGCGCGCGCAGCTATATCGGCCATACGGGCAGCCCGATGGACGAACCCGCCAAGACCTTGAAGGCGGGCGTCCACGGCGTTCCGGGCGGCGAGAACATGTTGCGCCGCGCCGATGGCAGCGTGCGCTATTTCAGCGTGCGCGAGAGCGCCCGCCTCCAGACCTTTCCCGACGACTATCGCTTTCATGGATCGTGGACGGAATCGATGCGCCAGCTCGGCAACGCCGTTCCCGTCCAGCTCGCCGAGGTCATCGCGCGCAATGTCTCGCACGAGCTAAGGGCGGTGGCTGGATGACGAAGGAAACAGCCACCGGTCCGGAAGTGCCGGGATATCGGGAGTTCGAGTTCGACCTACCCGGCGCGTTGCTCGACCATCTCGTTCGCGCCCTCGACGAGATGGAGTCGGCTCCGCTCGATCCAGAGGGACTGGCGATCGTTCCGGAGGCGCAAGGCGTCTATCAACTCTTCCTGGACGACGCGCTGGTCTATATCGGCAAGACCGACGCCGAGGCGGGCCTTTTCCGCAGACTCGTTCGCCACTCGACCAAGACCCAGCATCGCGCGAACCTCAATCCGGCGCGCGTCCGCTTCAAGGCGATCCGCATCTTCGTGTTCACCGCGATGGACTTGGAGACGCAGCTCATTAAGCATTACACCGCCGGGGCTGGAACCCGATGGAATGGCAGTGGCTTCGGGGCGAACGATCCAGGCCGCAATCGCGACAACTCGAAGCCCGGCACGTTCGACCAAGATTTTCCGATCAATATCGACCACGATATCGGAACCGACCTCGCTGACACCAAGACCGCGGCGGAGGTGGTTTCCGAGCTAAAAACCGCCCTGCCCTACACGTTCCGCTTCGACACCGGACCGGGCCGGTCGCGCAAGCCGCATCCGGACCTCGCCAACACCATGGTCACGATCTCGCCCGATCGAACGACTGCGCGCGGCGTCATCGAGGAGCTGGTGCCCCAGCTTCCGCCA